>NZ_JBTWMN010000003.1:0-4387 GCF_054792835.1 Salinicoccus sp. CNSTN-B1 | reverse complement strand
TAACTAAAATTTTTGAACTAAGTGAGGTAATTATAACATGAGTAATAGCAGACCAAAAGATACTAGATCTAAAATATGGAATGTGATGGTTTATCCTGAATCAGCACCTAAAGGTTGGAAAGAAATGCTGGTTGAAGAAGGTATAATGTTTGTGTGTAGTCCAATACACGATAAAGACTTTGATAAAGAAACAGGAGAACTAATAAAGCCACATTGGCACGTTTTGCTTTATTTTACGGCTAATAAGACCTATACACAGGTTTTAGAGGTGTCAGAGATGCTAAATGCACCTGTACCTCAAAAAGCGAAGTCTACAGGTGGTAGTGTGCGTTATATGATTCATATTGATAGTCATCATAAAGCACAATATAAAAAATCAGATATAGAAGTGTATGGAAATATAGATATTGAACAATATTTTAGAATGACAAGTAGTGATAGATACGATTTGATTAGAGAAATGTTGCAGTATATAGACGACAATGAGCTTAAAGAATTTAAGTATTTAATGGATTACGCAATGAGAGAAAGATTTGATGATTGGTTCCCGCTACTCTGTGATAATTCTGCTTATGTTGTTCAACAATATTTGAAATCGAATAGGCATAAAAATGAGAGCTGATTTTTTAATTTGAGCTAGCCATGAGGCTAGCTTTTTTGCGTAGCAAAAACAGGGGGATTGGGGACTCCCCAACAAGCTGTCAAGCAGACACGAATGAGCGTAAGCGAATGAAGTGGCTAGCGAAGACGACGCTTGCCAACACGTAGGACTTACATCGTAAGTCTAGTGTGTTATACCTTTACTGTGATGTACATAAAAAGGTACATGGATATATACGATGATATATATTCTAGCTTTATGCCGAGAAAACTTTTTGAGTGGAAAAATGGAGTGTGTTAGCTACTGCTAGTAGCGAGTTGGTTGGGCTTTGCTAGGAGTAAACCTAGCGAAGCACCAACTCAACAACACATGGAATTGTAGGTTCCACTCAAAAAGGAAATTGGAATAAATGTTGCGGATCCTTAAGCTGGTTTTGATTTTTCTATTACGGTTTAGAAGAATTTGATTTTTGGGCGGCATAGGGGGCGACTACGACCCCCCCCTATGTAATCCATAATCCATAATCCATAATTGTACAAAATGCTTTCATACCAGTACTTTTAGGCGTTTATAGAAAAATATAAAAAAATTCTCGTACAGAAATCTCTAGACAAATTGGAGTAATAGTATTAGTTTTGAATAAATGAATGATGAAGGAGTGATTAAATGACTCGTGAAAAAGTGGGCATTACTCTAACTGAAGAAACGTTAAAAAGGCTAGATGAGATATCTAAAGAATTAGGTTTAACTAAGTCGCAAGCTATATCCATGTTAATTAACCAGGAGTATTTAAATAATTTTAGAGAAGAAAATCAAGTTTTTAAGCAATAAAAAGTTGCCACGGGAATGGCGACAACTTAATAACTAAAATTTTTGAACTAAGTGAGGTAATTATAACATGAGTAATAGCAGACCAAAAGATACTAGATCTAAAATATGGAATGTGATGGTTTATCCTGAATCAGCACCTAAAGGTTGGAAAGAAATGCTGGTTGAAGAAGGTATAATGTTTGTGTGTAGTCCAATACACGATAAAGACTTTGATAAAGAAACAGGAGAACTAATAAAGCCACATTGGCACGTTTTGCTTTATTTTACGGCTAATAAGACCTATACACAGGTTTTAGAGGTGTCAGAGATGCTAAATGCACCTGTACCTCAAAAAGCGAAGTCTACAGGTGGTAGTGTGCGTTATATGATTCATATTGATAGTCATCATAAAGCACAATATAAAAAATCAGATATAGAAGTGTATGGAAATATAGATATTGAACAATATTTTAGAATGACAAGTAGTGATAGATACGATTTGATTAGAGAAATGTTGCAGTATATAGACGACAATGAGCTTAAAGAATTTAAGTATTTAATGGATTACGCAATGAGAGAAAGATTTGATGATTGGTTCCCGCTACTCTGTGATAATTCTGCTTATGTTGTTCAACAATATTTGAAATCGAATAGGCATAAAAATGAGAGCTGATTTTTGAATTTGAGCTAGCCATGAGGCTAGCTTTTTTGCGTAGCAAAAACAGGGGGATTGGGGGACTCCCCAACAAGCTGTCAAGCAGACACGAATGAGCGTAAGCGAATGAAGTGGCTAGCGAAGACGACGCTTGCCAACACGTAGGACTTACATCGTAAGTCTAGTGTGTTATACCTTTACTGTGATGTACATAAAAAGGTACATGGATATATACGATGATATATATTCTAGCTTTATGCCGAGAAAACTTTTTGAGTGGAAAAATGGAGTGTGTTAGCTACTGCTAGTAGCGAGTTGGTTGGGCTTTGCTAGGAGTAAACCTAGCGAAGCACCAACTCAACAACACATGGAATTGTAGGTTCCACTCAAAAAGGAAATTGGAATAAATGTTGCGGATCCTTAAGCTGGTTTTGATTTTTCTATTACGGTTTAGAAGAATTTGATTTTTGGGGCGGCATAGGGGGGCGACTACGACCCCCCTATGTAATCCATAATCCATAATCCATAATTGTACAAAATGCTTTCATACCAGTACTTTTAGGCGTTTATAGAAAAATATAAAAAAATTCTCGTACAGAAATCTCTAGACAAATTGGAGTAATAGTATTAGTTTTGAATAAATGAATGATGAAGGAGTGATTAAATGACTCGTGAAAAAGTGGGCATTACTCTAACTGAAGAAACGTTAAAAAGGCTAGATGAGATATCTAAAGAATTAGGTTTAACTAAGTCGCAAGCTATATCCATGTTAATTAACCAGGAGTATTTAAATAATTTTAGAGAAGAAAATCAAGTTTTTAAGCAATAAAAAAGTCGCCACGGGAATGGCGACAACTTAATAACTAAAATTTTTGAACTAAGTGAGGTAATTATAACATGAGTAATAGCAGACCAAAAGATACTAGATCTAAAATATGGAATGTGATGGTTTATCCTGAATCAGCACCTAAAGGTTGGAAAGAAATGCTGGTTGAAGAAGGTATAATGTTTGTGTGTAGTCCAATACACGATAAAGACTTTGATAAAGAAACAGGAGAACTAATAAAGCCACATTGGCACGTTTTGCTTTATTTTACGGCTAATAAGACCTATACACAGGTTTTAGAGGTGTCAGAGATGCTAAATGCACCTGTACCTCAAAAAGCGAAGTCTACAGGTGGTAGTGTGCGTTATATGATTCATATTGATAGTCATCATAAAGCACAATATAAAAAATCAGATATAGAAGTGTATGGAAATATAGATATTGAACAATATTTTAGAATGACAAGTAGTGATAGATACGATTTGATTAGAGAAATGTTGCAGTATATAGACGACAATGAGCTTAAAGAATTTAAGTATTTAATGGATTACGCAATGAGAGAAAGATTTGATGATTGGTTCCCGCTACTCTGTGATAATTCTGCTTATGTTGTTCAACAATATTTGAAATCGAATAGGCATAAAAATGAGAGCTGATTTTTGAATTTGAGCTAGCCATGAGGCTAGCTTTTTGCGTAGCAAAAACAGGGGGATTGGGGGACTCCCCAACAAGCTGTCAAGCAGACACGAATGAGCGTAAGCGAATGAAGTGGCTAGCGAAGACGACGCTTGCCAACACGTAGGACTTACATCGTAAGTCTAGTGTGTTATACCTTTACTGTGATGTACATAAAAAGGTACATGGATATATACGATGATATATATTCTAGCTTTATGCCGAGAAAACTTTTTGAGTGGAAAAATGGAGTGTGTTAGCTACTGCTAGTAGCGAGTTGGTTGGGCTTTGCTAGGAGTAAACCTAGCGAAGCGCCAACTGAACAACACATGGAATTGTAGGTTCCACTCAAAAAGGAAATTGGAATAAATGTTGCGGATCCTTAAGCTGGTTTTGATTTTTCTATTACGGTTTAGAAGAATTTGATTTTTGGGGCGGCATAGGGGGGCAACCAGACCCCCTATGTAATCCATAATCCATAATCCATAATTGTACAAAATGCTTTCATACCAGTACTTTTAGGCGTTTATAGAAAAATATAAAAAAATTCTCGTACAGAAATCTCTAGACAAATTGGAGTAATAGTATTAGTTTTGAATAAATGAATGATGAAGGAGTGATTAAATGACTCGTGAAAAAGTGGGCATTACTCTAACTGAAGAAACGTTAAAAAGGCTAGATGAGATATCTAAAGAATTAGGTTTAACTAAGTCGCAAGCTATATCCATGTTAATTAACCAGGAGTATTTAAATAATTTTAGAGAAGAAAATCAAGTTTTTAAGCAATAAAAAAGTCGCCACGGGAATGGCGACAACTTAA
>NZ_JBTWMN010000002.1:0-3327 GCF_054792835.1 Salinicoccus sp. CNSTN-B1 | reverse complement strand
TCATAAGTCGTTAAGGCGTGTGGACTTGCAGTCGGCTTAGACCCTGTTTTTGCTCAACGCAAAAAGGACTATCTTGTGATAGTCCTAAAGTTCAAAATCATTCTCTGCTCTCGTATAATCCGTCGCAGCAGATACCAACAATCCTGTTGATATCTCGTCCACCATTTTCAGTGTATTCAAGTATTTTTTCCAACGAATCTTTATAAATTTCTTTATCAAGATTTATTTTATTTTTCACTCCATATTTTTCTTCCAAGAAGTCTTCGCTATAGTTATAAATCATCTCTATTTCTTTGCGTATTTCAAACTGATTTCCCTCTGCATTTTCAGTAAATCTATTCAGACTAAAAATATGGTCGTCTATGTTAATTAAATAATTTTTGAGTTCATCACTTGTTAGTTTCTCAGTCATTTGATTTCACCTGTTTCGTTATCAAAATCACTTCTGCCATATTTTCTTTCTTGATATACAGCATCAAAATATAATCTTAATAATCCAGTATGCGAACGTAAAACAGAGTTAATAATTTTCATGCTTGGCAAATTATATTCTGTACCATGCAACCTCACAAAACGTCTTAATTCTCTCATGTTTGCCAAGTCATGATTATCAATCATATCGCAGACATCGTTCAGCATTTCATCTTTATCTTCTACGTCTAGCGTGATGTAACGATCAATATCAAAGTTATTCAACAACCTAATGTCCTTCCTGGAATATTTCACTTTATTTTTCTCTATCGCGTCTTTTGACTCATGAGTTAAATATAAATACATATTTTCCATACTCTGCTGTACAAACATCACTTTAGCAACACTTTGATTACCTAAAGCTCTTTGTATCCTCTTTCTGACACTATCTGCTGTTACTGGATTTTTAGCCACATAAATAATGTGATAATGTGCCTTTTTAAATTCTTGCCCTTCATGATTACTTTTATCTTTGTCATGCAAAGGGCTAATTGCCATTGATACACCCATTAATTCTAATTGGGTTTCCCAATCTTCAGGTATAGATTCTGGATACAATAGGAACGTGAAGTATCTTGCTTTATCTTTACTCATAATGTTAAAATTACCTTATTAGAACGCCTTATCAGCGGAAACTCACGCCTTACCCAAAGCCGAGTTTTCGCTATTTTTTTTGTTCTAATTCCTTTCCCTGTATTTTCTTCTCATGTTCTTCTCTTATCAGTAATGTCATTACCGCAGATTTTTGCATAGCATAATATTCAACTAATTCTTCAAATTTTTCAGCTGTATCTTCTGTAACATTTATCGTATATCTCTTTTTTTGCGACATTTCTTCCCTCCTATCTTTTATTAATGCAAATAATAAACAAATATATGCACATAGTCAACAAAAATATGTTTATTTCGTAAAATGTCTCCAAAATGTCGCCGAAATGTCGCTTTGTGAAAAATCACTGTACCCATTGATATTAAAGGTCAAAACCCTTCACAATCTCTGTTTTGGCACTCGGCACTTAAAAGGGGGTCGTAGTATCCCCCTTTTTCTCTCACATCTCATAAAAAAAGACCCTAAAAGGGTCATGAAATTTCCATTTTTTTCAAAATTAGAAAGACTTGTTTTCATTCGTTTAAAAATTAAAAGAAATAAGACCGAAAAACAACGGAAGCACTAATCCTAAAATAAAAATAAAGGAAACCACAGTTTCATATTTTTCAAAACCAGATAACCTTTTCAAAATAGGGTTAGCAACCACTCTTATTAAACCTATACAAATTGCAATACTAATCATAAATACCACTGTATTATCGCTCAAATAAGCTATAGTAAAAAAGAACAACACTGAAAACGGAACACCTAATAAAAAAGAATATAAATACTTCATCAACTCACCCCTTCTAAAAAGTAACACTGATTTAGTTCTTTATTCCAATTTCCTTTTTGAGTGTGATGCGCTGCGGCCTTAAAAATCCTAAGAGCTCTACCAAGCGAAAGTTGATAGCTGTCGCTACCACTTCGCTTGCGCTCTCAGTGTATTTTAAGGCCTGTCACACATCAAAAAGTTTTCTCGGCATAATAGTCCTCTACCGTTCTAAATCGGCTTCTCTTCGCTTCTTTTTATCATGCTGACGGACATCTTCCTGTATCATGTCCATAAACTGGGCATAGCCCTTCGTTTTTTCATTCTCCCTCAGTTTATCCTTAAAATTATTATATGCGCTCTCAAACCCCTTAAAATGCGTTCTCAAGTGTTTGTATATTCCGATTGTAAACCGTTCATACTGTCGGAAGTATATATCCAGATCTTTATTTTCTTCGACCAACTGTTTATTCTCTTCTGTCAATGCGTCATTTTCTTTTTGCAGCTGCTTGTTTATCTTAACTTGTCGAATCATTCTGTCTTGCATATCATTGCTCTTTTGATAAAAATTCGTATCTTTTATCCGTTCATAATCATCTACGATGTTATGTGCAGCAGAAATCGTTTGCTGTAGTTCCTCGAACGTTTCAGCGGATACCACCTTACGCCCTGTTTCCAGCTCTTCTCGGCCTGTAAACAAGCTTTTCCTTACTTCTACCTCATTTTCATACTCAATCGCTCCAGCGCCCCGCATATGCGCTATATCGTCCCCTAGTCGCTCACTGAACTGTTTAAGTTCCGTTTTGACATTCTGTAATTCTCTTTGATGATACTGCGTATCCTTCTTAAACCGATCAATATCTTTATGTTCCCGTTTTGAGACGGTTTTCGCTATCCCCCTGCTCAAGTCATAACCCTTTTGATTCACGTACTGATTAAATCTGTCCTGTAGCTCCGTCAATGCCTTCTTATTGCCCAGACGCTCTTTAGCCGACAGTCTCCCATCTTCCGTCAGTGGTACAAATCCAAAATGCATATGTGGCACATTCTCGTCTAAATGCACAGTGGCATACACCATATTGTCTGTTCCATATTCATCTTGTAAAAAATCCAAGCTATCTCTAAAAAATTGGTGTGTCTCCTCTTCACTCAATCCCTCAAAAAATTCTCTATCACTGGTAATCAATCCATCGACATGGCGAATCGCATCTGACCGGATTTTACGATGCCCTGAATAATTTGAATGAATGGTCTCCTCTATTTTTTCTGTGTAGTTAATCTTATTGTCATTTATCAAGTCATAATTTTTATATGTGTCCGCATGCCGAATGTCTTTATTATTATAATTTTTATTCTCTCTTTGATTATGTTTTTGAATGCCTGTGGTATTCACAGATCCCTTTACTTTGGCGACCCTCAAAATAGAATAAGACATGCTGCCCCTCCTCATTGATACCTTTAATACGCACATAAAGTATAACACACTAGACTTATT
>NZ_JBTWMN010000001.1:0-5550 GCF_054792835.1 Salinicoccus sp. CNSTN-B1 | reverse complement strand
AAATAAGAATGTGTTACAGTCCTTTACCCGTTCCAGTGTCTTTTCGCTGACATGTTTACTGATGAGCGTCTGTAAGAGTTGATTTTTCAGCTTTTTCTGGGTATACTTCTCCATAAGCGAATAATTCCTTTCTAACCAAGAAAGGTGCATAAAAGAGCTTGCACTCTTTACTTAGCGTATATGTTTTTTGTGGGGATACTTAAAACATACATTACTAGGTATAAAAGTGCAAGTTTTTTTGCATTTAAAGCAGTCATATCAACGCTTCTAGAGATTTTACCTAAATCAGAATTGTGACGTATAGTATCAAGACAAGAAGAAACTCGTTTCACTCGTTCCAAAAACAAACAGAAAAGAGGTCTCTTATGTTTAATATTCAAGATCCAAATTATGCTAAAAGAACCATAAAAATATTCATATTCACAACAATCATTTTATTAATCACTTTAATTCTAGCAATTATATTTAGCCCATCACTCGAAACTTTTAAAAATATGACAGACGGACAACACGAAAACATTTCTAAAACAAATGGTTTAATAAAGGTTTGGCAATATATTCTAAACAACGGCTTTAAAGTACCATTTCAAATGCTGATATTTTCTTTAATTCCAATCCCATTTTTATACTTTTTAAATTTATTATATACAACAATAATTACAGGAATAGCATTTGGTTTTGCAATCAATTTTGATTTAAATAAAGGTCTCATCATGGTTTTATCTTCAACACCACATACAATAGTCGAAATATTAGCAATGTGTTTTGTTATCAGTGGTTTATATAAATTAAATAAATCAATTATTAGAAAAATAAGTAATCTTTTTAGAAAAACTAAAAAACAAAACTTGTCATTTAAATTAGCATTCAGCAATTTACTTAAAATATATTTTCTAATCGCTTTACCTTTATACATACTCGCAGCATTTTTAGAAACATATCTCACAGATTTTATATATAACTTATTTACCTAAATTCAACCTTGCTTTATTTTTTAAAAGTCGCCACACGAACTACAAGCGATCAAACAGCATGTTTGCCCATTTTTTAATGAAAACGAAGTTTGCATGTAAATGGGCAGTACCTGGTATTCGTCTGATGTTTGCATTTATTCCAATTTCCTTTTTGAGTAGAAACTTTGACCCTTCAAACTTCCCAAAGATGAGCCACCAGGCAAAAAACGCCCTGGTGGGCCCACTTCGTTAAGTGTACTTGAAGGGTCTTTTCTTTCTCAAAAAGTTTTCTCGGCATAAATGGATCTCCGATGATTATATGGCTCAAAACGTTAAAAAGAGCCCTCAGAGCGTTTCTAAGCATTTAAATCACATGAAAGTACCCTAAAAACAATTTAAACGCTCATATGCGCTTATTTGGACTCTGAAATGGTATCTAACTCTCAGTTCGGTTTAAATTCAAATCTCAGTACTGCCCAGTTACACGCACGTCCATTTTTACCAAAATTCCCGAGCGTTAGACTGGGATAATTCGCTTCAAGAGTGAGGACAAAAAAAACAATTAAATAAATCTCAATATCATTCTAAATAACATGCTAAATACTTTATACGAACTTTCCAACAACATTCCAAAGTGGGGGTAAAGTGGGGGTAAATGGTGGTTGTGAGCATTTTTTCAATTAGAAAGTCGTTAGACACCGCACCCATTGATATCCCTGGCATCTTCCCCATTCGATAGGCAACAAGTTGCTAGTCTCAAACCTTGACCCCTGCATGACGACGTGGTCCTGCAGGGGTCAAGGTTAAGGGGGAACGAGAAGTGTAACAATGGGTACGGGTGTAACGGTTATTCTTCGATGTCTGATTCGTCTAATAGGGTCTGATTGATTTCTTTTTGCATGTCTTGATTCATGAGTTTGCGTTCGGTTTCGATGTAGTCTGTTTTACCCCAGTGATAGAAAATTTGGTAGATGTAGTAGGTTGGATCTATGTCTTTATAGTGGTCGAGTTCTTTGGTTTCATAGAGTGTGTTGGCGTCTTTAAAGAGGCCGGAATATACAATAAGGCGTTTACCGGAAAGTGTTTTATAGAATGTATCAAATACGGTTTCGTCTTGGAGATAGTCGCTGTCTTTGGCACTGTATTTGGCAATTTCGGAGATTTCTTTTTGTTGTCAGTGTGTTTTACGCGTCTGATGTCCACTTGTGTGATGAGTGGATTTTTCGTCGATTGTTGCCAGAGTTCAAGCCATCTATTTCGACTAATATAATAATTTTTGTCTGTAAAATAGCTTTTATTTACGGCTAATATGACGTGAAAATGTGGATGATAGTCGTCTCGATCTTGGTTGTAGGTGACTTCCAATTTCCGCACATAGCCTTTTACAGCAGTCTTTACTTCTTTGCGCTGCATCATCCGTTGAAATGAGCGGTTGTAGTGTTTAATCTCATCGTTTAGTTCCCCAGCTGGCACATTGGGCGCCGTCAGTGTCAGAAGAGAAACTCCTTCTGCTCCTCTTTTTGAGATATTCCATGAGAATCCCAATCTTCATGGCATTCTTACGGGCTTTCTTCCACGCACAAACAGGACAGAACCGATGCTCGCAGTTGTTGGAACGGTGTAATTTGGTTTTTTCCATTGTGATATCAGCCACCATAAATAAGAATGTGTTACAGTCCTTTACCCGTTCCAGTGTCTTTTCGCTGACATGTTTACTGATGAGCGTCTGTAAGAGTTGATTTTTCAGCTTTTTCTGGGTATACTTCTCCATAAGCGAATAATTCCTTTCTAACCAAGAAAGGTGCATAAAAGAGCTTGCACTCTTTACTTAGCGTATATGTTTTTTGTGGGGATACTTAAAACATACATTACTAGGTATAAAAGTGCAAGTTTTTTTGCATTTAAAGCAGTCATATCAACGCTTCTAGAGATTTTACCTAAATCAGAATTGTGACGTATAGTATCAAGACAAGAAGAAACTCGTTTCACTCGTTCCAAAAACAAACAGAAAAGAGGTCTCTTATGTTTAATATTCAAGATCCAAATTATGCTAAAAGAACCATAAAAATATTCATATTCACAACAATCATTTTATTAATCACTTTAATTCTAGCAATTATATTTAGCCCATCACTCGAAACTTTTAAAAATATGACAGACGGACAACACGAAAACATTTCTAAAACAAATGGTTTAATAAAGGTTTGGCAATATATTCTAAACAACGGCTTTAAAGTACCATTTCAAATGCTGATATTTTCTTTAATTCCAATCCCATTTTTATACTTTTTAAATTTATTATATACAACAATAATTACAGGAATAGCATTTGGTTTTGCAATCAATTTTGATTTAAATAAAGGTCTCATCATGGTTTTATCTTCAACACCACATACAATAGTCGAAATATTAGCAATGTGTTTTGTTATCAGTGGTTTATATAAATTAAATAAATCAATTATTAGAAAAATAAGTAATCTTTTTAGAAAAACTAAAAAACAAAACTTGTCATTTAAATTAGCATTCAGCAATTTACTTAAAATATATTTTCTAATCGCTTTACCTTTATACATACTCGCAGCATTTTTAGAAACATATCTCACAGATTTTATATATAACTTATTTACCTAAATTCAACCTTGCTTTATTTTTTAAAAGTCGCCACACGAACTACAAGCGATCAAACAGCATGTTTGCCCATTTTTTAATGAAAACGAAGTTTGCATGTAAATGGGCAGTACCTGGTATTCGTCTGATGTTTGTATTTATTCCAATTTCCTTTTGGTGTGAACCAACGGCACCCCTAAAAACCCAAAAGCTGTCGGTAGGCATTTTTGATACCTCACGGTATCTGCCTACCGGCTTTTTAGTTTATTCAGGGGTGCTTTTCCCACCAAAAGTTTTCTCGGCATAAATGGATCTCCGATGATTATATGGCTCAAAACGTCAAAAAGAGCCCTCAGAGCGTTTCTAAGCATTTAAATCACAGGAAAGTACCCTAAAAATGATTTAAACGCTCATATGCGCTTATTTGGACTCTGAAATGGTGTCTAACTCTCAGTTCGGTTTAAATTCAAATCTCAGTACTGCCCAGTTACGCACACGACACTTTTTAGCAAAGTGTCGTATTCTGTACTGGGATAGTTCGCTTCAAGAGTGAGACCAAAAAAATACTTAATAAAATTCTAATATCATTCTAAATAACATGCTAAATACACGTTCCACGAAGATTCCATGACTATTCCAAATGGTAGGGTAAATGGGGGGTAAATGGTGGTTGTGACCCATTTTTTTATTTGGAATGGTCGTATACACCGCACCCATTGATATCCCTGGCATCTTCCCCATTCGATAAGCAACAAGTTGCTAGTCTCAAACCTTGACCCCTGCATCACTGCGTGTCGTGATACAGGGGTCAAGGTTAAAGGGGGAATGGAAAGTGTAACAATGGGTGCAGGTGTAACGGTTATTCCTCGATGTCTGTTTCGTCTAATAGGGTCTGATTGATTTCTTTTTGCATGTCTTGATTCATGAGTTTGCGTTCAGTTTCGATGTAGTCTGTTTTACCCCAGTGATAGAAAATTTGGTAGATGTAGTAGGTTGGATCTATGTCTTTATAGTGGTCGAGTGCTTTGGTTTCATAGAGTGTGCTGGCGTCTTTAAAGAGGCCGGAATATACAATAAGGCGTTTGCCGGAAAGTGTGTTATAGAATGTGTCAAATACGGTTTCGTCTTGGAGATAGTCGCTGTCTTTGGCGCTGTATTTGGCAATTTCGGAGATTTCTTTTTATTGTCAGTATGTTTTACGCGTCTGATGTCTACTTGGGTGATGAGTGGATTTTTCGTTGATTGTTGCCAGAGTTCAAGCCATCTGTCACGTTTAATATATTGTCTTTTATTATTAAAATAGTGCTTATCAACGGCTAAGATTACGTGAAAATGCGGATGATAGTCGTCTCGATCTTGGTTATAAGTGACTTCCAATTTCCGTACATAGCCTTTTACTGCACTCTTTACTTCTTTACGCTGCATCATACGTTTGAACGAATTGTTATAATGCTTAATCTCATCGTTTAGTTCCTCAGCTGGTACATTTGGGGCCGTCAAAGTCAGAAGAGAAACTCCTTCTGCTCCTCTTTTTTGAGGTATTCCATCAAAATCCCAATCTTCATGGCATTCTTACGGGCTTTTTTCCATGCACAAACAGGACAGAACCGATGCTCGCAATTATTGGAACGGTGTAATTTGGTTTTTTCCATTGTGATATCAGCCACCATAAATAAAAATGTATTACATTCCTTTACCCGTTCCAACGTTTTTTCGCTGACATGCTTACTGATGAGTGTCTGTAACAGTTGATTTTTTCGCTTTTTCTGGGTATACTTCTCCATAAGTGAATAAATCCTTTCTACTAAGAAAGGTGCATACAAAAAAACTTGCACTTTCCCCTATGTTTTATGTTTTTGGCTTCGTCACCTAAAACACTAAACTAGTAGACGGAAATATGCAAGTTTTTTTGTGTTTAAAGCAGTCACATCAACGGCTCAAGGCACACTGACCCCGATAGAAATTATGACGTATAGTATCAAGATAAGAA
>NZ_JBTWMN010000006.1:0-1236 GCF_054792835.1 Salinicoccus sp. CNSTN-B1 | reverse complement strand
AGATTAGGTTCAAAACCTTTAAAAACAGTTCAAAAAACTAGACATTATGTTTATTTTCTATCGTTTCTATTTTATTATGAGCTTTATCAAAATGAATTTTTCTTCTTTGTTCTTTTTCTTTATTTAAAAATAAAAATAAAATTCCAACCAAAAATGTAGTAATTGTAATTACCCAATTAGTAATAAATAGCCACTCTTTTACATCATAGCTATTATATAAAGCAATTAACGAAAAAATGCTAGATAAAAAAGCACCTATTAATAATTGCCCAAAATCTATTTTTAAAAAAAACTATCATTATGATTACCAAAACTATTAATTTCACGTTTTAATTCTTCCCAATCAGACTCTGGTACAGGTAACATTTTTTCCATTTTTAATTCTACAACTTGAAAATCTTGAGTAAATTTTAAATGATCTTTATTCTGCATGATTTATATCTATTCCTAAAACTATCGGATTAAAAAAATGAGTATTACCACAATGTTCACACGTAGCAGGAATAAAAAACATAACTGATGAATCTCCTCCAACTACCATATTTCCACCTTGAAATTCTCTTGTTTCAAATAAAACTTCAGATAAATTCCATTTATTATTTAAACAAATAGTACATTTTTTATCATTTTTCCATAACCCCTCTAATTTGGATATTAAAATTTCTTGTTGTTTTTTTGTAAGTCTCATTATCTAATTTCCACCTTTCAAAAAGTAAACATATTTTAAAATATAAAAAAATAAAATAAACAATCACTCGTAAACCAGACTAACAATCACCCTAGTCTTAGTTACTTTCATAAATTATCTCGCTTAGACCTTTATCTAAACTATAACAAATAAGTTTAATATTTTAATCTATTTATATTTTTGTATTTATTCCAATTTCCTTTTGGTGTGAACCAACGGCACCCCTAAAAACCCAAAAGCTGTCGGTAGGCATTTTTGATACCTCACGGTATCTGCCTACCGGCTTTTTAGTTTATTCAGGGGTGCTTTTCCCACCAAAAGTTTTCTCGGCATAAATGGATCTCCGATGATTATATGGCTCAAAACGTCAAAAAGAGCCCTCAGAGCGTTTCTAAGCATTTAAATCACAGGAAAGTACCCTAAAAATGATTTAAACGCTCATATGCGCTTATTTGGACTCTGAAATGGTGTCTAACTCTCAGTTCGGTTTAAATTCAAATCTCAGTACTGCCCAGTTACGCACACGACACTTTTTAGCAAAGTGTCGT
>NZ_JBTWMN010000005.1:0-3875 GCF_054792835.1 Salinicoccus sp. CNSTN-B1 | reverse complement strand
TTTGAAGAAATAGGACATTTCACTGAAAATGGAGAATATATAATAACAGATTTAAAAAAATTAGAAGAAAGAGCTAATTCAGGAGATGAAACAGCTCAAAAATTACTAGATGAAACAACAAAATCAATTTCAACATTTTCAGCAGCAAGCTTTGCTGGTTGTATTTTAGCTGACACTTTCGGTGTCCAAATAGCTTTACTTAATGGAGACTTAGCAAACACACTTATTAGCTACATACAAAATCAATGGTGGGAAGCAACAGCTGAACTTATTATTGTAGATGTATTAGGAAAAACAATATCTAAAGCAAACGTAGTAGCAACCGGAGCACAATTAGCTTTATCTGCTTTTTCGTGCAGAGGAGAGTTCTAAAATTATTTATTTTAATCCCTTTTGATATAAACCAACAAGATAAAAAAGGTCCCTTTTTGTAGGGACCTTTTTTATCTAACACATTAATATTTATTTTAATGTCCATTTTCACATTATATTTTATTCCAATTTCCTTTTCGTTTGGAACCTTACATTCCATGCGTTGTTGAGTTGGTGTTTCGTTGGGAATCCTCCCAACAAACCCCTGCCCAACTCGCTGCTACAGGCAGCTAACACATTCCATTTTCCAAACAAAAAGTTTTCTCGGCATAAATGTCCTCTACCGCTCTAAATCATTACTCCTGGACTTCTTACGGTCTTGCTCATGCACTGAACCCTGTATTTCCTTCATAAACCGGCTCAGAGGCTCTGTACGCTCTTTCTGAGCCAAAACAGTAGCGAATTTGTTATATCCCTCTTCAAAGCCTTTATATTGTCTCCTAAGCGCTTTATAAACCCCCGTTGTATTTTGCATCATCTTCTTGCTGAACACATTCAACTCTTTATTTTTCTTTTTTAATTTCTCGTTTTCTTCTTCAGATCATATACTCTCGTTTCATGCTTGAATGATTCATTCATCCACTCTTGCGCTCTCTTATTTTGAGCGTCCCTTTCTTTTTTCAAATTTTCATTTTCCTTGTATATGTCTTGATTCGTCAGCGTTTCATAATCGTTCAAAATTCGAGTCGCAGAAAGTAGACGGTCTTGTATTCTTGAATAATCCTCCGCACTAATAATCTTTCTCCCTGTTGCCTGCTCATCTACAACTTTTCCAAAAAAGCTTTTTTCAATGTGTTTTTCATCTTCAAAATTAAATCCTTCGCTCTTATTTAATCGCTTTACATCATTCGACAGCTGTTCTTTTAGATGCTTCAACTTTTCTTCAATCTGCTCATGTTCATCTTTGGCAAGTTCATATTCACTTTTATGATACAGCGTATCCGTCTTATATCGATCCATCTGCCGATGTTGTTTTTCCGTCAGCTCTTTTGATGTTCCCCGTTCCAATTCATAACCTTTAGCATTCACATATCCATTAAAACGGTCTTGAAGATTCATCATCGCTTTCTTGTTGCCCAGCTTCTCTTTCGCAGACAATCTTCCGTCTCCTGTCAAAGGCACAAAACCAAAATGCATGTGGGGCACTTTCTCATCCAAATGAACCGTCGCATATAGCATATTTTCTTTTCCATACTCATCTTCCAGAAATGCCAGACTCTCTTTAAAAAACTGCTCTGTTTCATCTTCATCCAGATTCTTAAAAAATTCTTCGTCACTGGTAATCAATCCATCGACGTGCCGAATTGCATCTGAACGAATTTTTCTACCACCTGTATAATTTGCATCAATCGTTGAATCAATTTTCTGTTTGAAATCTATATTACTGCCATTGATCAAATCATAATTTAAATGTGTATCATACGGATTAATATCCTTATTTCTATAATTTTTATTCTCTCTCTGACAATGTTTCTGAATCCCTCTGGTATTATTAAATCCCTTCACTTTCGCTACCCTTAAAATTGAGTAAGACATGGAGCACCTCCGATTTTGGTACTTTAAAATCACATAAAGTATAACACACTAGACTTATTATCATAAGTCATTAGTTCGTGTGGTCTTGCAGACAGCTAAAACCAGTTTTCGCTTATGCGAAAAAGGACTATCTTGTGATAGCCCTAAAGTTCAAATTCACTTGCTCAATCTAGATGTTCTAGAAATAGATTTTGCAAGTTTTCCAACGCGTCTTGATATTCTTCATCTACTTTTGCAGAATGTAATAATCGTTTAATTATAATCAATTCTTTTTCAGTTAATGTATGTTCAATTCCATTCTCAAAATAAATTGTATTATCATATTCCATTATTTTATCTCTCCTGTTTCAGGGTCAATCTTTTGTGAATATCTCGCTCTATATCCACATTGATAATTTCCTTCAAACCAAAGTCTAAAACCTCCAGGACTTGAAGTTACAACATCATATACATCACTCATATTTGTAATTCCATGTTCTGATCCATACTTTTGCAAATAACCCATTAAATCTATCACATTAACTAAATGCTTTTCTTGAACTATATTCAGTAATTTATTCTTTAATTCTCTCTTCTCGTTTTCATCTAAAAATACATATCTATCAATATCAAAATCATTTATGAACTTAATATCTTTTTTAGCATATTTATATTTATTTTTCTTGATAGCGTCTTTTGACTCATGCGTTAAATACAAGTAAACATGTTCCACGTTATCAACTATTTCTATATGCGATAATGATTTATCACCCAGTGTTCTCTTTATTTTTTTCCGAACACTTTCTGTAGTTACAGGATTTCTAGCTACATACAAAACATGATAATGTGCTTTTTTAAACTCTTGTCCCTCTACTTCGCTTTTATCTTTATCATGCAGAGGACTGACTGCCATAGCTAAACCTAAACTTGTTAATCTGTCTTCCCAATCTTCAGGAATGCTTTCAGGATAGATAATAAATGTAAAATACCTTGCTTTTGTCTGTGTCTTTTTCATGTTATAATTACCTCGCTTAGTAAATGTTTGTCGTCATTGCCGTGACGACTTTTTTTATGCCTTTTTTTCTTCATGGTACATCTGCAATGCTAGAGTTATAACTGCACTTTTTGAAAGCTCTAATTCCTTTGCTAATTCCTCTAATTTTTGAGCAGTATCATCTTTCAAAGTCACTTGATATCTTTTAGACAATTAGAGTACTCCTCTCTTAAATTTATATACACACAATAACACAAAATAACACTTTTTAATATCAAAAAACACAAAAAATATAAAACGGCGGTCAAAACGGCGGTCAAACGGCGGTCTAAAAAAAAACTCTAAACTCCTTGGTATAGTAAGACTTAACCCACTTTTTTTTGAAATTTGGCACTCGGCACTATATGGGGGGTCGTAGTAGCCCCCCTAGAAGTCGCCTAATAACCCCAAATAGACTTCTCACACTCAAACTTTAACTATCATTGTTTTCCATTAAATACTTATGTAGTATGAGTTCCGTTCGTTTTAATATATAACGAAAGGAGTATTAATTTAATGAATTTTAGTAATATCTTTTTCAGGTTCTTAGCAATTATAGTTGGTATAGCTATTTTCGGATTTTATATCTATGTCGTAAACAATTTTACAGCTGGAAATATACTTGAATTTCCATACTTAGTACTAACAATTTATTTTACTTTTTGCGTAATTTTATTCCCTTTTATAGCATTCAAAGAAAATAAAATGGCAGAAAAATTGAAATCAATTCCAAGTACTTTTATACAAATTGGAATGTTTATAATAGCTCCATACTTATTTATCAAACATTTTTTAAAGGAGTCTACAAATGAAAACTAAATTACTATTACCTTTAATAGCATTTCTATTAGTAAGTTCTATTTTGAGTCCCTTAACACAAGCATCTGAAACAAACACTGATTCGAATGTAGATCAAGAGACAAAAAATGCTTTAGCAAAAGAATTACAATTTTAT